>NZ_JACSWB010000150.1 GCF_016888135.1 Leptolyngbya sp. CCY15150 | reverse complement strand
TTAGTTGCTCGATATCCAAATAGATGTAGTAGCTATAAGATCGATCGGTTTCAGACTAAGAATTGATTGCTTTTCCTAATTCCGATTAAGTCTATTGAGTTTCCAGCCAATTCACGCTGAATCCTGTTTTTGCAACAATTATGGCGCAACGCATCTTACTGCAAACGACCCTTCTGCCCACCGACACCGATAACTGGACAATCTCTCGGTTTTCCTTACTCCAAGCCTATCTACAATCTCTTAAGGATACGACCGGACAACCGTTGGTCAGCCTGACAGCACGCGATCGCACCCCCAATAGCAATGGCGATGACCCTGTCTTGAGTCAACTGCACCGTGACAACTTCGACCAACTCTGGTTGTTTGCCCTCGATACAGGAGATGGGTTAAGCCCTGCCGACTGCCAAGGAATCACGCAATTTCATCAGCAAGGCGGCGGCATTTTAGCCACTCGCGATCACCAGGATATGGGGCTGTCTATGTGTGCCTTGTCGGCCATTGGTGGTTTTCATCACTTCCACAGCCGCCAGCGCGATCCAGACGGCAGTCAGCGTGATGACACCCACAATCCCGATATCAACTGGCCTAACTACCACTCCGGAGCCAATGGCAACTACCAGCGCATTACCCCCAATCTACCGATCCATCCCCTACTTCAGCATCCCGATAGCGCCACAGGTAAGATAGAATACTTTCCATCCCACCCCCATGAAGGCAGCGTCGGCGTTGGAACTGGAGCAGATCATGGGCGGGTGATCGCCACAGGCACCAGCCAAATTACCGGTCGCCAGTTTAACTTAGTTGTCGCCGCCGAACGAGTACAAGACACGTCCGGAGCCCGGTTGGGTCGCGTGATTGCCCAATCGACCTTCCATCACTTCGTGGATTACAATTGGAATCCATCCATGGGCTGCCCTAGCTTTGTGACCGATGTGCCTGGGCAGGCAGTGCTTGACCAGCCTCAACAGTTAGAAGATATCTACGCCTATATTAAAAATGCAGTTCTATGGCTGGCTCCTGATGATTTTTGAAAGAACATGTAGGAGAGCCTGATCCTGGAGATGAGCTGAATTAAGCGAGATTACTTATTTGGCGTTGCTGAATACAAGTATGAATTGCTCAATCGGCCCTCACCCTAGCCCTCTTCCCAGAGAGAAGGAACAGGAGTTCTAGCTCCCTTCTCCCTAGGGAGAAGGGTTGGGGATGAGGGCAGATCATCTATCGATTCAGCCATGCCACTTATTCTTCTAAAACTGATTGCTTCGCATATTCCGCTTGTTGTTGAATTAGCTTGGCAATCAGCCCCGTCCACCCCGTCTGATGACTAGCTCCCAATCCAGCTCCATTATCGCCGTGGAAGTATTCGTGGAACTGGATCAACGGCTGCCAGTGGGGGTCGGATTGGAACTTTTTAATACCGCCATAGAGGGGGCGCTGCCCAGATTTGTCCTGCAGAAAAATGCCCATTAATCGCTGGGACAAGTCGCTGGCAACCTGCCACAGATTAACCCAGCGTCCAGAGCCGGTGGGGCATTCTACCTGATAGCTGTCTCCCAAATAATAGTGGAACTTTTGCAGGGATTCGATGATCAGGTAATTGACTGGAAACCAGATAGGCCCACGCCAGTTGGAATTGCCGCCGAACAGACCACTGGTCGATTCTGCCGGTTCATAATTCACTCGGTAGTCCTGCCCATCCGCATGGAAGGTGTAGGGATGCTCAGCATGATACTTGGAGAGCGCTCGAACACCGTAATCACTGAGGAATTCTGCTTCATCTAGTAGCTTTTCTAGCAGCCGCCGCAGCTTATCCTGGGGCTCAGAGTGGCCCATCGTGGCGTAGCAGAGGGCCAACATGCGCCGTTCCCCTACTCCTACTGTTTCCATACAGGCGATGTTGCGCTTCAGGGCAGGTCGGTTGTCGATGAACCACTCTAATCGTTTCTTGAAGTTGGGCACCCGATCCAGCAACTCTGGGTCTAGGGTCATCACCGCAAACAGAGGAATTAGCCCCACCATAGAGCGAGTCTTCATCCGTACGCGATCGCCGTGGGGCAAATGCAGCACATCATAGAAGAATCCGTCGTTGTCATCCCAGAGCTGGGTGGCATCATCACCGACGTGGTTCATGGCTTCGGCGATATAGATGAAGTGCTCAAAGAACTTGGTAGCCATATCTTCGTAGACCGGGTTTTCGCAGGCTAGCTCTAGGGCAATTTCCAGCATGTTGAGGCAGTACATGGCCATCCAGCTAGTGCTGTCCGACTGTTCCAGGGTTCCCCCTGTGGGAAGTTCGGCACTGCGGTCAAAAACGCCAATATTGTCAAGTCCTAGGAAGCCTCCTTCAAAGACATTCTTACCTTCCATATCTTTACGGTTGACCCACCAGGTAAAATTGAGCAGCAGCTTTTGAAAAACCCGCTCTAGAAAGATTCTGTCTCCCTTCCCTGTTTGCTTCTGCTCAATCTTATAAACTCGCCAGGTAGCCCAAGCATGAACCGGCGGGTTCACATCCCCAAAAGCCCATTCGTAGGCGGGTAGCTGCCCATTGGGGTGCATGTACCATTCCCGTGTCATGATGTCGAGCTGGTACTTGGCAAACTCCGCATCAACCATAGCCAAGGGAATGCAGTGAAAAGCCAGATCCCAGGCAGCAAACCAGGGGTACTCCCACGTGTCGGGCATGGAAATAATATCGGCAGCATCCAGATGCCGCCAATTGGCGTTGCGTCCTTGCTGATGCCCCGTCGGTGGAGCAGGCATGGTCGGATCGCCCTGCAGCCAGTCTTGAACGGTATAGTTGTAAAACTGCTTGCTCCAGAGTAAACCAGCAAAAGCCTGCCGCTGAATCGTGCGCTGATCGTCGCTCAACTCGAAGGGCGTTATAGCCTGGTAGAAGGTATCAGCTTCCTGCCGCCGTGCCTGCAGAGTTGTGTCAAAGTTCTGGTCGAAGGGAGCTTCCGGCATGGCTGTTTGATTCAGGCGTAGCCGAACAGTTTGACAGTCTCCTGGCTCTAACTTCAAGCGGTAATGAGGAGCCGCTTTGGTTCCTACCTGCTGAGGATTGACCGCCGCTGTGTTGCCATCCATCACCGCTGCGTGAATACCGTCTTTGACATAGGGAGACGTGTTTTCTACGTTAAAAAGCTGGGCATAGTTGGTTTCATTGTCGGTGAAGTACAGCGGTAGTCGCTCATCGCTGGCACAGTGAAGCCAGTAGCTTCCCAGGATAGAATGGGATGCTTCGATGGTGCTGATGTGATCATGCGCATCCAACACCTTGAGCAGAGGCTTTTTGCTGCCTTCTTCCCAAGACCAAGTGTTGCGAAACCACAGGGTTGGCAGCAGGTGCAGGGTGGCGGTCTCGGGGCCCCGGTTGATCACCTCAATCTGGATTAGCAGATCCTCGGGATCGGCTTTGGCGTATTCCACCAGCACATCGAAGTAGCGATCTTCATCAAATACGCCGGTATCTAGTAACTCATACTCCATATCGCCTCGTCCCCGACGCTGGTTTTCGTCCACTAGATCAGCATAGGGATATGCGGACTGGGGATACTTATAGAGAAATTTCAGGTAGCTATGGGTAGGGGTGCTGTCGAGGTAAAAGTAGTATTCCTTCACGTCTTCGCCGTGGTTGCCTTGGGGGCCTGTCAGGCCAAACAGCCGTTCTTTCAACACTGGATCCTGACCGTTCCAAAGAGCCAATCCAAAGCACAGGAGCTGCTGGTCGTCGCTGATGCCGCCCAGACCGTCTTCACCCCAGCGGTAGGCGCGAGCGTGAGATTGCTGATGGGAGAAGGTATCCCACGCTTCGCCCGTGGCGCTATAGTCTTCTCGCACGGTACCCCACTGGCGATCGCTTAGGTAGGGGCCCCACTTTTTCCAGGGGGTTTGCGAATTTTGGGCAGCTTGCAAGCGTTCATGTTCTGGGGTCATAGACATGGGTAAAGGCATGGGCAAAGACTCTAGCAACAGGCAGGGAAGAAAGATGTTCCACTACCTTTAGAATGCCGGATAATCCTGAGAATTGCTTGAGTTTGGGTGAAGATCAACATACTGTGGGCATGATCTGTAGGCATGATCTGTAGGCATGATATGTGGACATGAAGCGCGCAACTAAGCTGAGATCAGGACTTGCGATGTTAGGAGAAGCGATCGCATCCAGGGGGGCGATCGCGACTGTAGTAAGCACCACATTTCACCATGCAGCCACTAGGTCGGTAGTAGGGGAACAACATCTCTCATGATCGCAACTGCCGGATGCAGATAATTTTCACTAGCTCCCAGTATCCTTCAACGTTCCGGGACATTGCGGCTGTTAGGCACAATGGCGAAAAACTCTAATAGTGCTTCACAGAACTTTTCTGGTGCATCTTGTTGCACCCAATGTGAAGCGCCATCAATAGCGCGGAAAACAGCACCAGGAATTTCTTGAGCCAATTGCTTACCATCTTCTGCCTTCTGCCAAGGGTCATCCATTCCCCATAAAATCATGGTCTGAGCAGAGATAGTTCCATGGCGATCGACGAGCGCCATCGTCTGGTTTGCATTGAGCGCAGCAGCATTGCGCAGCAAGCTTAGCTTACCTTCCTCACTAGCCCAAGGAGCAATAATGCCTTGCCGAAACTCATGGGTAAGCTGGTTTTGGTCAGAAAGCCCTGCTACAAGACTTTCTTCAAGCGCCGTGACCAAATCTGATATCGGACGAGTTTTCCATCTTAAAGGATGCCCGAAATCGAGCATATCATCGTCAAATCGGTCGTAGCAAACAGAATTTGAGATAATAAGACGATTAACATAATCTTGGTGCTCAATGGCTAGAATAAGAGCAACGGCACCACCGGTATCGTGCCCAACAACATCCACACACTTCAGGTTGAGCGCTGACAGAAGGGCAATAATCATGCGCGCTTGATCTTGAAAGGATCGATCGAAGCGATCGCGGCGATCTGACCAGCCATGACCCAGAAAATCTGGAGCCAAAATCCGGTATCCAGCATCTACTAAGATGGGAATAACAGCGTGATAGAGATATCCCCATGTTGGGATCCCATGCATCAGTAAGATTGTGCCTCGCTGAGCTTCTCCCACATCAACATATCTGACAGAAAGAGGAATGTGAGCAACTTGGCCTGCTGGCAGAAGAATCTCTTGCTGTGCAGCTCTAAATTCTTCCCAAATGCTCCAGGTATTCGCTGGTTTCATGTCGCTACTCTATGGACGTTCAGCCTAACTACTATTGATAGGGGCATATATAGACCGAGCAAGGAAAAACCGCCGCACCGCAGTTAGTCGATTTCAACGTTTCCACTCAGCGACCCATAAGCCGATCAAAGGCACCGACGTTGTTGTCAGTATACTCCACCGTTAGGCGTTGCTGAATGAGGCTATGAAATCGGAACCTGGGCGTCTCGCTCCCGTTCTGCTAGCGCCAATCATCTTGCAAGGAATCAACGGGGCAGAACTATGGCTAACCTTAACGGGGTGTTACGCATCCATGAAGTGGTTGAAACGTAGAGTCTCTTGGATAACAAAAGTTTTGGCGTAGGGTTGCGATCGCCCCTCAGAGGTGATACCTTAAAATCATAATAGTTCTAATACAGACTATTTGAGCCAGGAGAATCAGGGGGCGACTCATCCTTCGCTGGCGCTGCCTGCTGTCCTCATGGCGATCGCCCTCGTTACCGCAAACACAGTCCCCAAAAGACCCACCCAGGATTTCTAGTCGCTGTCCATATCGCCCAGAACACTTCTATGCAGTCCCTTGCACCCTGAAGTCCCCCCCCGAATTTTATACTAACTAAAACAATCTGAACACAAATTATATTGCCCCACCAATGACTCTCCCCACCTTCTTCATCTCCCACGGCGCGCCAGACCTGCCCATCCGCACTGGCCCCACCCAAGACTTTTTGCGCCAGCTCTTGGCTAGTCTGCCAGAACAGCCCACTGCCATGTTGGTGATCTCGGCCCATTGGCTCACCGACCAGCCTACCCTGAGCACCAACCCCCAGCCCCAGACCATCTACGACTTCGGCGGCTTTCCGCCCCACCTGTCAGAGCTGGTCTATCGGGCACCGGGCAGCCCCACCTTGGCGAAGCGGGTAGCTGAGTTACTGGCTGAAGCAGGCTTTGCTCCTCAGTTCAACAGCGATCGCGGCTACGACCACGGAGCCTGGACGCCGCTGATTTTGATGAGTCCCGCAGGTCAGATTCCGGTGACGCTGCTGTCGTTGCAGCCGCAGGAAACCCCTGCTCACCACCTACACTTGGGCAAAGCCCTGGCCTGCCTGCGGGACGAAGGCGTGCTGATCATTGGCAGTGGAGCCGCCACCCACAACATGGCTGCGTTCAACAGCGACTACCATGCCGCGCCACCCGCCTGGGCTATCGAGTTTGACACCTGGCTGGCGAAAGCCATCGACCAAAACGACCTTGCCGCCCTGCTCAACTACCGCCAAGTCGCCCCCCATGCCGAACGCAACCATCCCACCGACGAGCACCTGCTGCCGCTATTTGTGGCCTTGGGGGCAGGCGGTCAAGGACACCAGGTCAATCAAGGGTTTACCTACGGAGCCTTCAGCATGGCCGTCTATCAATTTGATGGATGTTGGATGGATAGTTAAACAGTTGATGCTTCCCTCCATACCTTTCCCCTCTGCCCCCACCCACCCTACAACGGAGACATTTCTATGGCACTTGGCAAACTGATCGACGGCCAATGGATCACCGAATGGACTGAGCGCGACGACTCCGGCCAGTTCAAGCGGATGCCCACGCTATTTCACAACTGGATTACAGCGAACGGCTCCAGCGGCTTTAAGGCAGAGCCGGGGCGCTACCACCTATATGTGTCCCTGGGCTGTCCTTGGGCGCACCGGACGGTATTGCTGCGATCGCTCAAAGGGCTGCAAGACGTGATCAGCCTCTCCATCGTGGATCCGGTGATCAGTGACCAAGGCTGGACATTTTCTGAACGCTTCGGCAGCATTCCCGACAGCCTCTACGGAGCCGACTATCTGTGGCAGATCTATACCCGCGCCAAGGCCGACTACAGCGGGCGAGTCACCGTGCCGGTGCTGTGGGACAAGCAAACCCAAACCATTGTCAACAACGAGTCGCGGCAGATCATTCAAATGTTGAACTCGGACTTTAACGAATTTGCCGCCTTCCCCAAGCGCGACTTTTATCCCGAGGCCCTGCGCCCCGCCATCGACGCGGCCATCGACGCCATCTACCAGCCGATCAACAATGGCGTCTACCGCAGCGGCTTTGCCGCCTCCCAAACCGCCTACAACAGTGCAGTCACTGAGTTATTTGAGGCACTCAATCACTGGGAAGGGGTTCTGGGTCAGCAGCGCTACCTAGTGGGCGAGCAAATCACCCTGGCCGACTGGTGTATGTTCACCACCTTGTTTCGCTTTGATCTGGCCTATCACGGATTGTTCAAGACCAACCTCAAGCGCCTGGTGGATTTCCCCAACCTATGGGCCTACTGCCGTGAGCTGTATCAGCAGCCGGGGGTGGCTGAATGGTGCAGCATTGAGCATGTCAAGCAGCTCTACTACGCTGGGCTACCCGAACTCAACCCCAACGGCATTGTGCCTGCCGGGCCAGATCTTGACTACGGGATGGCCCATGGACGCGATCGCTAGCCCCCATCTAGGATGGCACTGGCTGAGGCTGCGTAGCTATGCTTCCCAGCTTCCCACCGACAAACCTGTCAAGGCTGTTCCTGAACATGTCCCAAGCTCAGGAGCAGCTTGAGCCTTTCTCACGAACAGGCACTGTAAAAACTTGCCCCTACCCACTAGAATAGTACTGACTAAAACTATTGACCGCCAGATAAGCTATGTCTTTCCCCAGTACCTCCCAAGCTGTCACTTCAGAGCCAAGTCTTGCCACCGTTAGGGCGCTTGTCAGAGCTTATCAAGCCTTTTCGAGCTATTCTGAAACCTTTGTGCGACAGTATGATCTAACTCCGGCCCAGTTTGATGTCGTCGCTACCCTAGGTAACACCCCGGGCATGAGCATGGGAGACATTGGTGAAAAAACATTGATTACGAAGGGTACCCTGACCGGAGTTGTTGACCGCCTCGAACGAAAAGGCCTGGTCACAAGAGAAACTCCTCCAGACAACCGCCGCAGCGTCATTGTGCGACTCACAGCTACTGGTCAGCAGCTTTTCGAGCAAGTTTTTCCTGCCCACATCTGGGATATTCAACAGCACCTCGAACCCTTAGATCCTTCAGAAATGGAACTTTTACGAGTATTGCTCAACCGTATTCAATCCCTATTTTGATGGTTCTTGACGGCTAATGTAGGGAAGTCGTAGGGTGATGATCAGAATCAGATACCGCAAGGGTTGTCTATTTTGCTGGGTGTTGAATATCAATTCGCCGCTACTCTGTCCAGCAATAATAATGGATTGATGAGACTGGCTCACCGAATCGATCAAATCTTGCAACTATTGCTGAGCTTTATTAACTGGGATCATAATTCTCCATCCGCCTTAAATAACATCTGCTGGTTCTAACTACTTTCTTACAGACTTCCTTTACTATAGTTGAACGAGATGGATGCTTTCAATAATTAAAATCGTTGCCCATACCAGAATACTGAGTCCAGCCGCCGCTGCTGCAATATCTTTACTGACTCGGATACGATCATTTTGCTGAGGCTCAACAAAGTCGCACAGGACTTCAATTGCACTGTTAAATAATTCAGAAATAAGCATTAGCCCCATTGCGAGCAATATTAAGCCAGCATCTACCCATTGGTGAAAAAGAAAAGCACCGCCTAAAACGGGCACCGACAAGATGATCTTATAAGCAACACTAAAATCAGTGACTACCGCAACATGGAGACCCGCCAGGATCACCTTTAGCTTCCGGGTTGGATGATAACCAGGTGAACGAAATTTGTTAGACATAGCTGATTAGTTTAAAAAGGTTGGAGCTATACCGACAGCACCAACTGCTGTAAGCGGCGACCTTCTCATTCTAAAACCCGTCGGGCAAAATCAGACTCATGATCCCGTAAGTTGTCAAAAGCATCCTAGAAATCAGGTGTGGTGTAGCCGAACCGATTCAAATCATAAGTTGCGGTTATCAAAGAATTCGACAAATCTGAGGCAATTATGGTGTGGAAAATGCTGCTTGTGAGCCAGGTATTGCATAAACTTAAAGGTATGGTTTTCGATTAAAACATAGATTTATGTCTATGCTTTGGCGAAAGCAGCTTAACGACTTAACCACTGTCCTAAAGCCGATACACGCATCAGGTGGATGTTCGGCAAGTCTTCCATTTGACATGGGCAAAGGGCCTGTAAGTGATATACACAATTAGCGTGGAGTGAAAACCATGAATCAGTTTGAATCGAAGCAGTCGCAGCCAAAGTTGAATACACATGAGGGGTGGGTCGTACAGGTGTATGGTAGCGATCGCCGCCTGCTCTGGGTTTTAGAACCTTCCCACGGCTGGATCTTCGCGATTGGTTGCGGTGTTGGTTTACTGATTGCAATCATATGGATGAATGTTGCTCGCTACAGTCCCCCCTTGGAGCCAGTTCCACCAACAGAGCTACCCGCATTGCGAGTGGATTGATCCGCCCCATTCTAGGAGCAAGGTATGTTCCAAGAGCCATCGTAGGCCCGCAACGGGACCGTGGTGCGATCGTTCACAGAGATGGGTTGACTAGGGCAGCATCTGCAAGAGGTTTGGATCGATCCATAGAGTCGATCAACAAGAAGAAATAGAGGGGCTTGGGTGGCAGAGGGTAGGGGGCGATCGCCATTCTCAGTGGCCCGCAGATCCAGGCAAGTCGGGCTGATCTAGGCAAGGTGCAGGACGGCGTAAACCTCTGAAAAGAAGGCATGACAGTCGTGAAGCTCTTGGGTAACGGGCACACATTCAGCATGGCGCATTGAGAAAACTCTGCGATCGCCATTCACCTGAACCAGAAGGGGGGATCGCCAAACAAAAGAAAAACTTATGGTTCAAATTTGACATTACGTTTCAAATCCATACTGAGGAGCGCAAAAAACTGTGGTTTTCAGGATAGACTTAAACACATGGAAATTCAAACATTGATAGACCAGAGTCTATGGAAGGTCATGCAAGACAGCAACACCTTCTAGCCCTATTCGGAGGGCGGCTATCTCTGAATCCTCTGTCAATAGGTTCTCTTGTAACATCTGTGCTGTAGGGGTGACATGCTTCACCCTTACTTTTTCAAGGTCACTTATCACAATAATCACTCCTCTAACGAGGAGGCGGAAGGAGGTATTTGTGGATTTTTTATCCGATTTCTTGATGCGCTTCCTGGCGCAGTTGCAGTCCCCAACCCTCGGCTTTCTCATTGGTGGCGTTGTCGTTGCCGCCCTCGGTAGCCAACTAACCATTCCAGACGCAGTCTACCAGTTCATCGTTTTCATGCTGCTCATGAAAGTCGGTCTGACAGGTGGACAGGCGATCCGTGACTCCAACCTAGTGGAGATGCTAGTGCCTGCTTTGTTCGCCATGGCAATAGGGATCCTGATCGTATTCATCGGGCGCTACACCTTGGCAAAGCTGCCGAAGATCAGAGTCGTGGATGCCCTTGCAACCGCAGGCTTGTTCGGTGCCGTGAGTGGCTCCACCATGGCTGCCGCTCTGACGTCACTGGATGAAGGTGGTCTTGTATACGAGCCCTGGGCTGCTGCTCTCTATCCTTTCATGGACATCCCAGCACTCGTGACGGCGATCGTCTTAGCCAGCATTTATACCAGCAAGCGGAAGCGCGAAAAGTATCGCACCAATGAAGTGTATGTCAGCAAGCAAGCTGTTGCCGCAGGCGGGTATCCCAGCGAACCGGGTGGTACCGCAGGTGGGTATCCCAGCGAGCCGGGTGGCATGGGCAACTCTCGGGTTAAGATATGGCCTATCGTCCAGGAAAGCCTCCAAGGCTCCGCTCTCTCCGCACTGCTGCTTGGTCTTGCTCTAGGTTTGCTAACCCAGCCGGCAAGTGTCTATGAAAGCTTCTACGACCCCCTCTTCCGCGGTCTGCTTTCAGTCCTGATGCTAATCATGGGTATGGAAGCATGGGCAAGACTTGGTGAGCTACGTAAAGTAGCTCAGTGGTACGCTGTATATGCCTTTGTGGCACCACTGTTGCATGGGTTTATCGCCTTCGGTCTGGGACTGATTGCCCACTACGTCACGGGATTCACCCTTGGCGGCGTCGTGATCCTAGCCGTGATCGCTGCCTCCAGTTCAGACATCTCAGGGCCGCCCACGTTGCGCGCTGGTATCCCGTCAGCCAATCCCTCGGCCTACATCGGTGCGTCCACAGCCGTTGGCACACCGGTTGCGATCGCCTTGTGCATACCGCTCTTCATCGGGCTGGCCCAAGCGCTGGGCGGCTGATTTCAAACGGGTCACGGGTCTGTCGGTGCCCCCTGCCCCGGCAGACCAATATTCTGCGTTTCTATGTAGTTCAATAAATATGTACATCAAGAGGTAACCCATATGGCCAAGTCAGCCAAAAAGCTTGTTCTCATCACAGAGAAATTGCTGCTGAAAAAGATAGCCAAGATCATCGACGAAGCCGGGGCAACCGGTTATACGGTATTGGAGACTGGCGGCAAAGGCAGTCGTAACGTACGCTCATCAGGACAACCCAGCGTTTCGGACACCGAGTCAAATATCAAGTTCGAGGTGCTCACCGAAAATCGGGATATGGCCGAGAAGATTGCGGATCGGATCGCGGTGGAGTTTTTCAACGATTATGCGGGCATTGCCTATATCTGTGATGCAGAGGTACTGTACGCACACAGCTTCTGCGGGCCAGACGGCTGTTAAATTAAGATGACGTAGACCTTAAAAGCCGGGGCATGTTCCCGGCTTTTTAGTGGCCATGTGCAGACCCGACGTTTTTGAAAGCGATCGCCCCTCCAGAACCTCTCTTTTAGAAAAAGCGATCGCCCTGATTTGTTCAACGTGACTAGTGCATGGGTAGGCGAATACAGAACTCAGTTCCTTGGTCAATCTCAGACCGAACATCTAAGCTGCCGTTGTGTTTCTCCGTCACAATTTGATGAGCGATCGCCAACCCTAACCCAGTGCCTTTACCCGCAGCTTTGGTTGTGAACAGGTAATCAAATACACGACCCTTGACCTCAGGCGTCATCCCAGATCCATTGTCACGAATGCGAATTTCCACATGCTTAGACTCTGGCAACACTGCTGTGCTGATCTCAATGGTATGAAGCTTATCATCAAGATAGTCGGAGGAAGACTGTTGCGCAGCCTCATCAAACACATCAATAGCATTCGCCAAGATATTCATAAAGACCTGATTGAGTTGTCCCGGAAAGCATTCAATGGGCGGTAATTCACCATAATTTTTCAGAACCTGAATGGCTGGGCGATGGCTATTAGCCTTGATACGATATTTAAGGATCAGCAGCGCACTTTCAATGCCTTCGTTTAGATCAGCCTGCACTTTGTATTCACCGTCCGATCGAGAAAATGTCCGTAGCCCACTGCTGATGGCACGAATCCGATCGGTAGCACCTTGCATCGATTCCAAAACCTTCGGCAAGTCCTCACAAAGGAAATCTAAACTAATCTCATCAGCGTGGTTTTGAATCACCGTTGTCATATGGGAATCGCTTTGCTGATATAAGCGCAGATGGCCTAGCAAATCTCCAACATAGTCATTGAGATGGTCGATACTACCATTTAAGAAACCAAGCGGATTATTGATCTCATGGGCAACTCCGGCAACCAAATTTCCCAACGAGGCCATCTTTTCACTTTGGATAAGTTGGAGCTGAGAGCGAGAGAGTTGGTCTAGAGCCATCTGTAACTCAGCGGTGCGTTCTTGAATTCGCTGTTCAAGTTGTTGCGTCAACAAGCTAAGGTTTAGATGGGTATTCACCCGAGCTAAAAGCTCTGATTCTTGAAACGGTTTAGTGATGTAATCGGCAGCACCCAGCGAAAATCCTTTAACCTTGCTGGCAGTATCTGCCACAGCAGTCATGAAAATAACAGGAATATGCGCCGTTGCCGGATTATCCTTCAACCGTTGACAGGTTATAAAACCATCGATCCCTGGCATTTGTACGTCCAGCAAAATCAAGTCTGGAATGTAGGCTTCAAGGCGCTTCAAGGCGCGATCGCCACTGATTGCAGTTGAGATAGTATATCCTGCATCGGCCAAAATTTCTGTGACAATCTCTAAATTGGCAGGGGTATCATCCACCACCAATATTTTGGCGCTATTCAGCATAACTTCCCTCTCCATCCACATTATCCAAATCGTCTAAATTATCTAAATACTGTTGTAGCAAGTCCTCGATTTCTTCTGCCTGAAACCGTTTAGCTAACTGGAGCAAAGATTCAGTAAAGGGAAGGTAGATCGGATCAGTCTGCACTAAATGCTCCAGCTTTTCCCGTAGAACTTTGAGATTAGCCTGTCGAGTAAGAATCAACAATGCAGATAGGGTTTCCCGAGGCGGCAGTACCCATTCTGCAGTGGAATAAGGTACCGGCTCTGGCACATGGATCTGAGTTTCATAGAGCCACTCAATGTCCAAGTGCTTAGACAATAACTGAAACAACGCTTGAACATCGACAGGTTTAGCCAGGAAGTCGTTACCGCCGCTATCAATCGCCATTTGTTGATCAAGCTGAGCAACTGAGGCTGAGGAAACAATCACCCTCATGTCTTTTAAGGTTTCATGGCTACGAATTTTCCGCAAGAATGTAAATCCATCCATCACAGGCATCGCTAGATCGGTCACCACCAGATCGGGTCTTTCAGCTTGCAGGTAAGCTAGTCCCTCTTGTCCGTGTTGTGCTTCAACAACCTTAAAGTCAAGGGCTTCTAAGAGGTTCAGCAAGACAGCCCGGTTCTCCCAGCGATCGTCCACCACCAAAATGGTTTTTCGGGTTCCGGTATAGCCAATAATGCGATCGCATCCTTCCAGTCCTCGTTTTTGTTGCACCCAATCTGTGACTATCGGCAGATTGATCGTAAAGAAAAACTCGCTGCCCACGCCCAACTGACTCTTGACCTGGATTTCCCCTCCCATGAGCTGCACAATCTGCTGGCTAATGGCAAGACCAAGACCTGTACCCTCAGATTGTCGCTGGCGATCGCCTACCTGTTCAAAGGCTTGAAATAGCTTGGCGCAATCGGCCTCATCAATGCCGACCCCTGTGTCAATCACCTGAAAGACCAATGAAGCCTGAGTATCCGAGCTATCCAATACATCAATCTGCAACGTCACTGTACCGCGATCGGTAAATTTAATAGCATTGCCCAATAAATTAATCAGCACTTGTCGTAACCGTTTTTCATCGGTTTCAACGCCATCCGGCAAACGGGAACTGGGCTGATAGATAAACTCAATTTCTTTTTGATCAGCCCGAATCCTACACATTTCCACCACACTTTGAAGCAACGATGGCAAGTGAAGGGGTGTTGGGTCTAGATCCAGTCTGCGAGCCTCAATTTTAGACAAATCCAAAATATCATTAATCAGCGTCAGCAGGTGAGAGCCACATTGGTAAATAATATTGACCCCATGGCGCTCTTTATCAGGAATTTCCTTAGAACGCCCTAGGATTTGGGCATAACCTAAAATTCCATTCAAAGGAGTACGCAACTCGTGGCTCATATTAGCCAAAAAGTGACTTTTTGCTTGGTTTGCTGCATCAGCCTGCTCCTTAGCCTTAGCGAGTTCCGTCGTACGCTCTGCCACACGATGCTCCAAGGTAGCAAAAGACAAATTAAGCTGACTGGCCATTTGATTGAAGTTTTGAGCTAACTTGCCCACCTCATCCTCTGTAACCACCGGCACAGTTTGGGTTAAATCCCCTGCAGCCAGATGAGTTGCAGCAGTACTAATCGCTAAAATCGGACGTGTAATGCGCCGGGACAACACATAAACCGCAGCCAAAAGCATCCCAGACGACAAAAAACCAATCGCCAGAATATTCCTGGCCAATTGTCGTGCGGGTAAAAAAGCTTGGGCTTGACTAATTTCAGCAATCAAAGCCAGATTTTGTTCAGGCAGCCAGCGATAGACGCCCACGACGGGAACCCCTTGATAGTTGATGTAACGACCAAAACCACTTTGTTGGTTAATGGCGCGTTCGATTCCGTCACTGGCGATGTCTTCGATATCTATGGCATCGTCCGCCTCTGGCGTTATTTGTTTTGAGATAAAGACAGTTTTGCCCCTTGCACGACTCAGTAGATAGGTTTCTGCGGTTTCACCTAAACCTGTATTATCTCGAATCAGTGCATCTACTTCTTCAAGGTTTAAATCAACCACCAACGCCGCCATGCGATCGCCTTGGTTGTCCAAAATTGGTGTGGCAACAGTAACGGCTCCTTTTTGGGTCTCAGGTGAGATATAGAAGTTGGGAACTACCACATTGAGGCGATCGCGGGTGAAGTACGTTGCAGGATCACCAAGGGGACGATAGCGACCTTCGAGGGTTGGATCGTCGGAGGCAAAAACCACAAAGCCACTGTTGCGTGTAATGCGAATACTACGCAGGTTGGGTTTAATTTCCGTCAACTCAGCCACATATTGGGTGAGTACTGCGCGGGCTTCCTGATAGGCAGGCTGGTCAGACTCAGTTGTGAGCAACGTGTTAATAGCTGTTTGAACGCTATCTTCTCGGGCAACCCATAAAATGTCGCGCAATTGATTGTCAACCCATTGGTCAAGCTCATACCCTTTAAGCTGCGCAGCAACTGTCAAGCGATTAATCACTTCAGTTTCTAAAGATTCGCGAGCTTGGAAGTAAGAAGCAACGGCAACGGCACTGACTGTAATGATTGAAAGCAACGAGAAGTAGCTAACTAACTGGGCCAGTAAACTTTGATTAAACCAACGTTTCATGCCGATCGCTCCCATTCTGTCCAAATGCTCTTGATCTGACTGATGCCCCAATCACTGGCTTGAGTCGCGGATGCATCGTCCTGCAATACTTGGAGGACAGTTTTAGCCCAAAGTTGTTGGCTTTGCACCTCACTAAACGCCGAGTGGGTGACTTCGTAAGGAATGAGGCTGGGACGATTGTAAATCTTGATGGCCGTTTCAAGATGGGGGTCAGATGTGTCACTCCAAAGGGAGTTTTCAAATAGCTGGGGCATCACCGGCATGACTCGCCCTTTTGCACTTGTAATTAACTGATTGATAATCTTAGGTTCAGTTAAATAAGCCAGAAAATCCTTGGCAGCCTCTGGGTGTGGACAGCTCCTTGGAACAATTGCCTGCTTAATTCCTTTCCTTGTCAAGAGGTCAGTGCCATCGGGTTTTTGAGGTCGGCCAAGGGTGATTATTTGCTGATATTGTTCGTTAGCGTCCTGATTATACTGATTGGCTGGCAACTGTTGCGTCAGTGGAATTGATAGGGTAAGATTTAGCGTCATTAAAATGCTGCCATCAATGAAGCTGTTATTGTTGCCGCCTCCAGACCATTCCAGCGCCGCAGGGGGAACATAGCCCGATTGAAAAAATCCAGTGAATTCTTCCAAAGCTGCAATCATGCGCTGCCGATTTTCAGGAGCGTCCAACAAAAAATCACCATCAGGGCTAACCACCTCGACATTGTAGGCATCAAGGAACATCATCAATGACGCGTAGGTGTCAAACCCAATGGAGGACATGCATAGCCCTACACCATAAATGTCGGGATAGCCCTGCGATCGCAATTGGGTTTGTGCCGTTTGCCAAAATCTCCAAAAGGGTTCCCAGTCCATCGGCACATCATCTCGGCGGACACCAATAGCTTCAACCAAATTTCCCCAGTAGTGAATATAGTCCTCAGCTTGCCAGAGGGGCATGGCGTAATAGCTTCTCTCTCCCCGTAGCTGATTCCGATAGTTCACCTGGGAAAGGGCAACAGACGTGTAGCGATCCTTGATGGGCTGAATCACGTCTGATAGATCAAGGAGCTGATCCTGCCAAGCTAGTTTAGGCGCCAGGTTGGCATCTACTCCAATAGAATAAACAATATCTGGAATTTGAGAATTGCCCGGCTCTGCCAATAGCTGAGTTAATTGTTGATCAATGATGGGAACAGGCAAGAATTTTAGATTGACCGTCAAGCCAGATGAATGCTCCCAATCCTGAACGATTTGAGCTAAGCCTTCATTTTCTTCAGGTAAGAAACCCTGTTCCCACCAAATTGTGAGGTCAGCATCCGATTGAGTTGTCGTCGAGTCTACGGTCGAGTCTATGAAGGAGGTCTTGGCGAGCGTCGTACAATTCGCCAATCCCAACCCGACTCCAGCTAGTGAAAGTCGAGTAAAATCACGCCGGGTCATCATGGTAGGTAACCACAAAGAAAGGGATAACAGCACAGGTAGAATTTAACTAGTATTCCCAATTCATTAGTGAAAAAATCATTTGGCCAAGAAATTTATCATAGACTCTTGTGAAGATTACTTGAAGCTTTGTTGCAGAGAGAGAACAAGTGTTATGAACGCCCCTCCAACATCTCTCTCAAGAACAGCGATCGCCCTCCAGAACCTTGGCCAGAAACAGCGATCGCCCTCCAGAACCCTTGCCAGAAACAGCGATCGCTCCTTCCAACACCTCTCTTTTAGGAAAAGCGATCGCTCCTTCCAACACCTCTCTTTTAGGAAAAGCAGCTTTGGATTATCCCTTTATTATCTCTCCACCTCTAGAAAGACGATCAACCGTTTTTAGCAATGTTGGCATTCGATGTTCGCCCGCCATAGATTTTATATGATCCGCAGCACACTGGTAGTCAATGCCAATTGATGTGATAAATAACGGGCGATTACTGCTCCCTCGGAACAGTTCGAACGCATGACTCGTGTTGCGAAAGCGGTTCTTAGCCACACCAATAATGATGGAATCAGCCGGTAGCAACTCATATAGATAAGCACCAAGGCCTGGAGAACCATCATCCGATAGATGACAGTAGGCATCGATCACGAAGTACTGGACAGGGCAGGTAATCAACGGAAGGAGCTCACGCAGGGGTTTCAGTTCGCGTTCATAGAAGCTACCGGCCCGATAGTCACCGACATCTGAAACGTGGATCGTAAATTGCTCCGCTGGAGTTTCATCATCCCACTGGTGAAACACAATGCCAGCCGCATTTGCAGAATTGTTGTCGTAGTGGACATCGAAGCAGGCAATCATTGAAGGTGACCATCACAGAAATGAACAGGTTGTCCGGCAATCGTTGCAGCCAAACATGATTTGATCCATGATACAAAGCTGTCAGGGTTTTCAAAATAGGTTGGATTCAATCCATGACTACCCCATGAGAAAATGCACCTTCAGTGCTTGCCATGGATGATGAGCGGTAGAAAAGGCCACAACCATTTTCAGCAAAAGCGATCGCCCCTCCCATACCCCTTCCCAGGAAAAGCGATCGCCCCTTGATTTCTGCCATTGGAATGAGTTGATGAGTACTGGTTTCATACGATTATGCTGCGTTAACACATCCCACAAAATAGGCGATCGCCCTCAAGTTAGGGCAACTATCTGGATGTTGTATTGGTAAACAAGCACAAATGCCCTTGTAGTAACAAGGGCATTGATGTGTTGATAGACATCGTTCAAACACTGGGGCGAGAGTCAGCTTTGGCGGATTTTATAGGTAGATGATGCTTCCGTTTTCGGCTGGGAGGAGGAGCGTAGTGGTTGTAGTCCAGTCACCTTCAGATAGGTACTGAGCCAATGATCTAAAAGCCCAATACAGAAGGCGAGACCGCTATACCCGTAGTAGAGCCAGTGAACTGGAACCACTTTCAGGGTAAACCACGTGCCTCGCTTCAGCCGAAAGAAGCGATAGACCGATAGATTCAGCAGGATCAGCATCGTGGCGCAGAACAGGGATAGTCCAAACCAGAGGGGATTCCATGCCACCAGCACCAAGCTTGCCAAACCACCATAAAGGCAAACGACGCTCAGACGGCTGGATAGGCTGAGGTTGAGATCGTTGCTAATTTGCCCTTCCTGCATCAGCAGTTGTGTCCAGGGTAGGGCTCGTTGGAAAAAGTCTGTCTTCAGCATCGACGTCATGCCCCAATGCTTCAGGTGTTTCACCTGAATCTCCTTGCAGAGGCGGATGCTATACCCTTTTTTCTTGAGTCGATAGCCTAGCTCAATATCTTCGATACAGGGCTTGAAGTAGGTTTCATCAAATCCATCAACGGAGAGAAATGCATCTCGGAAGATGGCACTGCAGGCTCCCCAAAATGTGAAGGTATTTTCCTTAGAGCTTTGGTGAACGTAGTGGTGAAAAAGGTTGCGATACTGGGATAGGAAATTGCCCTTACCAGGCTTATCGTCGTAGGAACCAATCAGAGCCGTCATGGTGGGTGAGGTCTGGAATTGTGCCTGGATCTGAGCGAAAAAGTCTGGCTCGATGCCGACATCTGCATCAATGAACACGATGATATCGCCGGACGCATACTTAGCGCCAACGTTGCGAGCGACGGCGGGGCCTCGCTGCACCGGTAGCTGGATGACCTTCATGCCACCATCTTTTGCCACTTGCCAAGAATCATCGGAGACGCCATCGACAACGACGATGACTTCATAAGGACGTGGGTAGGTGTTGTTCAGGCGTTCTACACATTCACGAAAGGCTTCACCACCATTGAAAACTGGAATAACCACAGACAGATTGTAGGATCTGGGCGTCTGGGGCGTTCCCTCAGACTCATGTTGAGAAACTGAAGGATTGTTGTCACAGGTGTTTTCAATTGAGCCAACCATGATGTTATCCAGAAAGTGAGGTAAGTAATTTACTACGATCGCGATCGCCCTATGTAGGATGCACGTCAGCTTAGTGTGCTCTGGGTTCAAGATAATGGTTTAGTTCACCATGAACCTTTTGCCTGCTGTGTGGCGTCCGTAGAACTGACGAACATTTCAGTTTCAGTCATGTATGCGGATGTTAGAAGCCCCAACGGGTGGATTGCAAAATCGGCTTGGCTGTGGCTTCTATAAATTAACTACACCTTAGGCGTTCTGATGACCATCCTCAAGGATCTACGTCACAAAAGCAACGTAATCTGACGACTCTTTAAGCCCTCTTCATACTGAATTCTACTTTGCAAAGTTTTTGCTCTTTTCAAATAAAAACTCGATGATAGAATTGGCGATCGCAATTTTCAATGCCATACTGGGCGTAGCATAAATCACACTGCATTCACCAACGCTAGCACAGAGGCATAGGTCAGACTATGCTGGGCAAATACGCCCTTACTCAACATGAGAAGCTTTTAGAACATGACTATGCAGCCACAAAAACCAACTGTTTTGGTCACCGGAGGAGCCGGCTACATCGGCTCCCATGCTGTTGACCAATTAAAGCAAGCTGGCTACCACGTTGTGGTCTTAGATAATCTAGTCTACGGCCATCGAGATCTGGTTGAAACTGTTTTAAACGTCGATTTAATTGTGGGCGATATTAGCGATCGCGCCCTCTTAGATCAAGTGTTTCAAGACTACTCCGTTGCCGCCGTCATTCACTTCGCTGCCTACGCCTACGTAGGTGAATCGGCCACCAATCCGGCAAAATACTACCGCAATAACGTCAGCGGTACCTTGACGTTGCTAGAAGCCATGGTGGCAGCGGGGGTCAAGCGCCTGGTCTTTTCGTCTACCTGCGCCACCTACGGTGTACCCCAGGAAATCCCCATTCCGGAAAACCATCCCCAGGCACCGATCAATGCCTACGGGCAAACCAAGTTGATGGTGGAAACAATCCTCAAGGATTTTGATAGCGCCTATGGCCTCAAATCCATTTGCTTCCGCTACTTCAACGCCGCCGGTGCCGATCCCCAAGGGCGGTTGGGGGAAGATCACAATCCCGAAACCCATCTGATTCCCCTGGCCTTGATGACCGCCCTAGGACGACGAGAATCCCTATCGATCTTTGGCACGGATTACCCCACAGATGATGGCACCTGCATCCGGGATTACATCCATGT
This sequence comes from Leptolyngbya sp. CCY15150, assembly GCF_016888135.1. Lineage (NCBI taxonomy): Bacteria > Bacillati > Cyanobacteriota > Cyanophyceae > Leptolyngbyales > Leptolyngbyaceae > Leptolyngbya > Leptolyngbya sp. CCY15150. The sequence continues at coordinate 14,923 of NZ_JACSWB010000150.1, read as the reverse complement.
TTGTGACCTAGCCGATGCCCACATTTTGGGGTTAGAACACCTGCTCAAGGGGGGAGATAGCGATATCTTTAACTTGGGCAATGGCGGTGGATTCTCGGTGCGTCAGGTGATTGAAGCCACAGAACGGGTGACGGGGCGTCCAGTGCCAGCAGTGGAGTGCGATCGCCGACCCGGTGATCCGCCGGCCCTCGTGGGCAGTGGTCAAAAGGCCGCCGCCGTTCTGGGTTGGGATCCCAAATACCCCGACCTCGATGACATGATTCGCCATGCTTGGCAGTGGCACCAAGTTCGCCATGGCTCCTTGTCGTCGGTGTCATAGTTCACCGCTACGGTTGAGGGCAGTCCGCCAGGCTCTGCCCTCCCATAACACTGCGGTTGAGGATTGCCCATCAGGTTTGCTGTACAGGATATAGGTCAGGCTTCATGCTATTGGGGAAGAGTTTGTCCTGCCCTGCGATCGCCCCTCGTCTACATCGATTCAGTTTTCGTCCATACCTGCGTTCTTAAGAGTGAGTAGAGTTACTGTTCATGAGTTTGAATCCTGTTGTCGTTGTGGGTGCAGGGCCAGCGGGTTTAACCGCGGCCTATGAGTTATCAAAACACCAACGTCCTGCTGTGGTGCTTGAAAGTGGCGATCGCGTTGGGGGAATCTCGCGCACTGAAACCTATAAGGACTATCGTTTTGACATCGGCGGTCACCGTTTCTACACCAAGGTGACCGAGGTTGAGGATCTTTGGCAGGAGGTGCTCAGCGACGAGATGATCACCGTGCCACGGCTATCGCGCATCTACTATGACGGCAAGTTTTTTAACTACCCCCTTGATCCCTTCGATGTGGTCAAAAAACTAGGGATTGGCCGTAGTTTATCGATTGTCGCCAGCTACTTAAAAGCGAGACTTTCTCCCTTACCCGAAGAAGAAAGTCTCGAAGATTGGGTGATTAATCGCTTTGGCGAGAAGCTGTACTATACCTTCTTCAAGACCTATACCGAAAAAGTGTGGGGGATTTCCTGTCAGCAAATCCGCGCCGACTGGGCGGCTCAACGTATTCGCGGTCTATCGCTGAAGAAAGCCATCACCGATGCCCTGTTTGGCAAAAGTGACGCCAAGACCTTGATTAAAACCTTCCAATATCCTCGCCTAGGGCCAGGCATGATGTGGGAGCGGTTTCAAACCCTGCTAGAAAAGCAAGGCAGTCCGGTGCATCTCAACACCCGCGTCGTGCAGATCGATCGGGAAGGGCAGCGCATTCAGCGGGTTATCGCTGAGCAGAACGGTGAAACCCAGATCTATGAAGGGGATCAATTTATCTCCAGTATGCCCGTGACCAAGCTGCTGCAATGCCTGAATCCGCCGCCGCCGCCAGAAGTATTGACGGCTGCCAAATCTCTGAAGTACCGAGATTTTCTGATCGTAGCCTTGGTGATCGACGCGCCCTCCTTGTTTCCCGACAACTGGCTCTATATCCACAGCCCCGAATTTCAGGTGGGACGCATCCAAAACTTCAAAAACTGGAGCCCGGACATGGTGCCGGATGCCAGTAAAACCTGTCTGGGGATGGAATATTTTTGTAGCCAGGGCGACTCGGTTTGGGAATCCTCGGAAGAGACCCTGATCAAACTAGCCACGGAAGAGGTGGTGAAGCTGGGTTTGGTGAGCGATCCTAAGCTGGTGCAAGATGGTACGGTGATTCGACAGCTCAAGGCCTATCCGGTCTACGACGTGGAGTACCGGCAGCACCTCCAGGTGATCCAAGATTATGTCGAAACCTTCGACAATCTATACACCGTCGGACGTAATGGCATGCACCGGTACAACAATCAGGATCATTCCATGCTCACGGGGCTGCTCGCTGCTCGTAATGTGTTAGGCGATCGCCATTCCCTATGGACGGTGAACACCGAACGCTCCTACTACGAAGAGTTTCAGCAGTCGGGATCAGGATCTCCAGACGTTGCATCGGTCTCCAACCAGCTTAAATTTAGCTGACCTGCCCCGCGCTGCTCTGATGTGATAGACGCCTATGCCCCCTGATCCCCTAATTTCCGTGATTATCCCGGCCTACAATGCCGCTGACGTGCTTCCCCAAACCCTCACCTCAGTCTTAGCCCAAACCTATCCCCAGATGGAGGTGATGATTGTAGACGATGGTTCAACGGACGACACGGTGGCGATCGCCCAAGCTGTGGCCAACGGAGATCCCCGCGTAAGGATTCTCCAGCAGGCCAACGGCGGCGTGGCAGCGGCCCGCAATGCAGCGATCGCCCAAGCCCAGGGGGAGTTCATTGCCCCCATTGATGCCGATGATCTGTGGCATCCCCAGACCTTGGCAAAACTCTTAGCCGCGTTGGTGGCCCACGGGGAAACGGCCGGGGTGGCCTATGCCTGGTCGGTCGATATCGATCAATATAGTCAGCCGACGGGGCAATTTCGGGCGGCAACGGTGGCGGGGCCGGTGTTAGCCACCCTGATTTGCCACAATTTTATTGGCAATGCCAGCGCTACTCTCATTCGCCGGCGCTACCTGGATCTCATCGGTGGCTATGACCCGCACCTGCGGGCCCAGCAGGCCCAAGGGTGTGAAGATTGGGATCTGTACCTACGCCTGGCAGACTGCTGCGAGTTTTGCGTGGTACCCGCTTTTTTGGTGGGTTATCGTAAGACGGTGGGCAGTATGTCGGGAGATTTCAACCAAATGGCGAAGTCTCACCAGCTCATTCTCCAACGAGTGCAAGACAAGCATCCTGAGATATCCGGCTGGTTGTACCGCCTGTCTGCCAGCAGCCTCTATGTTTACTTTGCGCAACAAAGTTTTCAGTATGGGCTACCTCAGGCTAGCTTGGACTGGATTCGGCGGGCGATCGCCATCGATCCCCTCACACCCCTAGGTCGTTTGGGCGTTTATCGGCTGGCCCTCCTCAGTTGGCTCCAGCACAAGGGCTTGCTGTCGCCCATGGTCTGTGTGCCACCGGAAGATCTAGGGAGCGATCGCCCTAGATCAGATCTAGATTCGATTCTAGATTCCATCTTTGCTACAGCTCCGGTTCAGAGTTTTCGTCTGCGCTTCAAATTGTTGGTTGGCACTAGTTTGCACTGGTTATTATCTCGCATCTAACTCTAGAGGATGTCTATGCTGTTTCCCATCAAAGTTGTTGATATCGAACTCAGCCAGCCCATCCCCACCTTCGAGGGACTGGAAAACTATATGGGTTTGCAGGGGCTCGTCCGCCTGCATGGCGTACCGCTTGGCTATGTCAAAGCACCCATTTCCCTAGGATGCTGCACGGCGGCCACCCTCGGTAAACTGATCCTAGAGCAACACAGTTGGGCGATTATCTGCCAATTGCTCAAGAACGGGTTAGCAGCTCCCCAGCGGCCAGAGGATCTCAACCTTGAAGCGTTGGTAAACCTACCGCCAGTGGAGGTGGTGGACGACTGGCCGATGGTGACCGTAGCGGTCTGTACCCGCGATCGCCCTGATGATATGAAGCGTTGTTTGGAAGCTATTGTCCAGCTCGACTATCCCAACCTAGAGATTCTCGTGGTCGATAATGCCCCGGCCACCGAAGGCACGAAAGATCTCGTAGACGCCCACTATCCCCAAGTGCGCTATGTGCGTGAACCACGACCCGGACTAGACTGGGCCCGCAATCGCGCCATTTTGGAAGCCAAGGGAGAGATCATTGCTTACACAGATGATGATGTGGTGGTCGATCGAGGCTGGGTGAAGGCGATCGCCCGCACATTTTCCGAAAATCCCAGGATTATGGCCGTCACAGGGCTAGTAGTACCCTATGAGCTAGAAACAGAAGCTCAAGTCTTATTTGAAGACTATGGCGGTTTTGGACGCGGCTTCGAACAGATATGGTATCAAGTCGCCCCTGGTCAGCCCATGCCTTGGCAGTGGCTGGGAGCTGGTCAGTTTGGCACCGGAGCCAACATGGCCTATCGACGATCGATCTTTGAAACAATTGGCTATTTTGATCCAGCCCTCGATGTAGGAACGCCCACCAATGGCGGCGGCGACCTAGAGATGTTTATTCGGATCATTAAATCTGAACATATTCTGGTGTATGAACCGCGAGCGATGATTCGCCATCGCCATCGCCGCGAGTATGCTCAGCTAAAACGGCAAATTTCCTTTAACGGCAGTCTCTATGCCCTCTGGCTTAGCTTAGCGATCGCCTATCCTGATCTATGGATATCCTGCCTAAAAATTGGCGTTTGGTGGATGCTGTATTGGAATGTGCGGCGCACCATCGTCTCATCTCTACACAGAACTCAATTCCCAAAAGATCTAGTCTTAGCAGAATTCCGAGGAGCTTTTGCCGGCTTTTCGTCCTATCAAAAGGCAACTCAGCGGGTAGCTGCCATTGTGCAGGAACATGGATGGCAAACAGAAGAAGCCTTGCCCATTCGCTACCGACCGACAACCTCCTCTCAGCCCCCTGCCAATGACTCAGGGGCGATCGCTATCCGCCAAGTAGAACTGAGTCAGCCTTTAGCTGCCTTGAAGGATCTAGAAACCTATTCTAAGGTTCGGATCTTCATAAGCAGGGACAATAGCCCTTTAGGTCACCTTGACTACGAGAATGAATTTAATAACGTATCTGTTCTTACCCTAAGCAAATTAATTGCTAATCAGTTTGGTAGCAAGTTGCTAGATTTAGATGCTTGCACCGTCAGCGATTTAGTATGGCCACAAGCCGTGAAAGCGATCGCTCAAGGCTATGGGTTAGCAGAGCGAGATGAACCGGTTAAGCTACCTGATGACGTGTCCGTGTCGGTTGTAGTAGCCACCTTCGATCGCCCCGATGACCTACGCAACTGTCTTCAGCATTTACAAGCCCAGCAAACTAACCGTTCAGTAGAAATTGTGGTGGTGGACAATCATCCAGACTCTGGACTAACGGCTCCAGTCGTGCAAGACTTTCCGGGCGTGGTGCTGGTGCAGGAATCCCGCCAAGGTTTGGCCTACGGGCGCAATGCTGGGTTTGTCGCCAGTAGTGGCGACATCTTAATTGCCACAGATGATGATGTAACCGTCCCGCCAGACTGGATTGAACGTCTCATTCCTCCCTTTGCCCGTCCAGATGTGATGATTGTCAATGGCAATGTCTTACCCATTGAGTTAGAAGATGCTTCCCAGCAAGCCTTTGAAAACTATGGCGGTCTAGGTCGTGGATTTGAACCGTTTGAAGTGGACGGTTCTTGGTACGACCTGTTTCCCCATAAGCCGTCTCCCACATGGTCTTTGGGAGCAACGGCTAATGCAGCCTTCCGCGCCAGTATTTTTCATCATCCTGACATTGGCTTGATGGATGAAGCATTAGGGCCAGGAATGCCATCAGGCGTTGGCGAAGATACTTACGTCTTCTATAAAGTCTTAAAGGCAGGCTATACCATTGTGTATAATCCCAAAGCCTTTGTTTGGCATAAGCATCGCAAAACTCGCCAAGCTCTAGAACGTCAGCTCTATGGCTACAGCAAAGGGCATGTCTCCTACAACCTAACCACTTGGCTGCGGGATGGAGACTGGCGAGGCTTAGCCCAGGTGCTGCTAGGACTGCCCTACGCCCATTATTACCGGATTAAGGAATATCTTCTGAAGCGTAGTGACTATCCCCTTTCGCTGATTTGGCTAGAAATACGTGGTAACTTAGCTGGCCCTTGGTCGCTTTGGAAATCTCATCAGCGCGTGAAGCGGGAAGGGCATAGCGCTCCTTTCATCCCTGTTCAGGAGCGATCGCTCTCCAGTCATGGGCTATCCCAAGCTTCTGCATCGACTGTTCCTGCCTCTAGTAACGTATCCTAGGAGGCGTTCAGCGCTAGAGGGTAATCATCTATCTTCTAGCGCTGGACAGACTTTCCCTCTCACCTTCATTATGGTTGACCGATATGATAGGAAAGCCTAGGCTATCACGACGGGCTCTGTCGCCCCGCCATCTGAGTTATCTATGGGATCTGCTGCGATCGCTTGTGGATCGAGACATGAAGCTCATGTACAAGCGATCGGCCCTAGGTATTGCCTGGACGTTGATTAGCCCACTGCTGCAACTGCTGGTTTTTATCTTTGTCTTTCAGGTAATCATCAAGATGGATATTCCCCAATATTCATCCTATGTTTTTACGGGACTCTTGGTGTGGAACTGGTTTCAGAACTCTCTCTTTCAAGCCACGGGCATTATTATCAGCAGTCGTCCTCTGATTCGTCAGCCTGGCTTCCCCAACGCCATTTTGCCGATAGTGGTGGTGACAACCGGGCTCATTCACTTTATATTGGCACTGCCAGTGCTGGTTGTCTTTCTGTTGATTGACGGCGTGCAGCTAACCCCCGTTGTGCTGGCCCTACCGTTGCTGCAAATCATTCAGTTTGCCCTCACCGTCACATTCTCCTACTTCCTCGCATCCCTCAACGTCACCTTTCGCGATACTCAGCACACCCTCGGCGTTTTACTACAGTTTCTGTTTTACCTAACGCCCATCTTCTATGAACTAGGCAGCATCCCCGATCGCTACTGGTTTATCTATGGTCTCAACCCCATGGTGCATATCGTTACCTGCTATCGACAAATTCTGATCTGGGGCACTCAGCCAGATTGGCTAGCCTTAGCGATTATCGCCGGGGCGATCGCTGTGTTGATGCCCATTGGCTATAAGCTCTTCAAACATCAGAGCCTACGGTTTGTGGAGGAGATTTAATGGGCGACGCTATTCTAGTAGAGAATTTGGGGAAAGACTTTAGTCGCTACCATACCGAGAAGCCCGTGACCTTTATGGAAGCGGCCTTGTCGGGGCTACGACGCATTAAGCCTGTGGAAAAGTTCTGGGCTTTGCGCGGCGTGTCGTTTGAGGTGGCGGCGGGAGAAATGATCGGGGTGATTGGCCACAACGGCGCTGGAAAATCAACCCTGTTGCAAATCTTAGGTCAGGTTGCCTATCCCACCGAGGGACGGGTCAAAATGCGAGGGCGCATTGGAGCGCTCCTAGATTTGGGGGCTGGCTTCCATGGTGACCTCACAGGGCGAGAAAATGTGTTTGTGACCGCGATTGTAGCTGGCCTACCCCGCCGCGAGGTGGCTCGACGATTTGATCGTATCGTAGACTTTGCCGAACTAGAAGGATTTATCGATAATCCTGTGCGCACCTACAGCACTGGGATGATGATGCGCCTAGCCTTCTCCGTTGCTGTGCATACCGATCCAGATATTTTACTCGTGGATGAGTTTTTATCTGTGGGAGATCTATCATTTCAGTCGAAATGCCTGAATCGGATTGCTGATATGAAAGATCAGGGCTGCGCTATCGTGCTGGTATCCCATGACGTAGGGCAGGTAGAGCGGCTGTGCGATCGCGCCCTGTGGCTCAAGCATGGCACCGTGGTGGCCTACGGTGAACCGTCGGTGGTAGCGGGGCAATATACGATGGAGATGCGATCGCAAACCCAGCAGCGCACCCCCCAGCGTCCGGTACAGCTAACGGCGGCGGGGACAGAGTTACGGGTCAATGAAAATCGCTTTGGTTCCCTAGAAGCGGAGATCACAGCGGTGCGCTTGCTACCCCAAGCCACCCTGGAATCTGGCGCAGCCCTCTGTGTTGAGGTAGACTATGAAACCCGTCAACCCGTGGATAGCGCTATTGTTAGCGTCACGATCAGTCAAGACAGTGGCGAAACCTGTTTAGACGTCAACACCCTAGATACAGGCATTCCCTGCGTGCGGCTGCAGGAACAGGGAACAATTCGGCTGAACCTCGATCGCCTGGATCTACGAGGCGGCAACTATTTTGTAGATGTGGGGCTGTATAAGCAAGACTGGAGCTATGCCTATGACTACCACTGGCATGTTTACCCGCTGACGGTGAATACGACCCTTCCCTCTAAGGGCATCTTACGCCCCCCTCTACGCTGGGAGGTTGTGGGAGATGGGGTGCGATCGCTTACTCCTTAACGAATTACACCAGGATAGATCCTAACCCATGGCTGAACTTATACTCCCAGAACTCTATGACCCCGAGTTTTTTGAAGCCCTACGAGAGGGTTCACGCCAGTCTGCCCAGGTTATCGTACCTTTAATCTTGCAGTGGATCCAGCCTACGAGTGTAGTTGATGTGGGGTGTGGGGATGGATCCTGGCTGTCGGTATTTCAGTCTGAGGGAGTGAACGATATCTTGGGACTGGATGGCGACTATGTTCAGTCAGATACGTTACAAATTCCCCAAGACTGCTTTGTCGCCTCCGATTTAAGCCAGCCTATTCAGCTTGAACGCAGGTTTGACCTGGCTCTGTCCCTAGAAGTGGCTGAGCATTTGTCCGAGGAGAGCGCCGATCGCTTTGTGGAATCCCTGGTTCAACTCAGTGATGTGATTCTATTTTCAGCAGCCATTCCCCACCAGGGCGGCACCCACCATGTCAACGAGCAATGGCCAGACTATTGGATTCAGCGCTTTCAGTCCCATAATTATCTGGTTTTAGATATTCTGCGCGATCGCCTTTGGGAGGATCCGGCCGTGCAGCCTTGGTACGCCCAAAATAGTTTCATATTTGTCAAAGGCGATCGCCTTTCTGCCTATCCTCACCTAGAAGCGATCGCCCCAGCCCATCCAAAAGCGATCGTCCATCCAACTATCTATCTACAAAAATGTATCGACTCATCGCCTCCACCCGCAGACGAGCCCCCTGAACCATGGGCATCTCCTATTCTTCAGCTTCTGGATGTGACCTTGGATCCTGCGGAACTCCATTGTGGCGATCGCGTGACGATTACCATTCACTATCAACTGAAAGCGTCCCTAGAGTCTGCTCTGTTTACCATCAGTCTCAGTGATGCATCAGGTCACATTTATCTAGATACAGAAATCATCATCAACCCATTGCCGACAGATATCACCGTTCCGCATACCCTGGATTTACATATTGAGCGACTAGATCTAGCGCAAGGGACTTACTTTATTAATCCCGGCATTTTTTCGCCAGACTGGGAAGCAACCTATGCCTTTCAGTGGCATCAGTATCCCTTAGAGATTCAGTCTTCTCCTTCTCAAAAAGGCCTCCTCCATCCGCCTCTACATTGGTCATCCGATCAACCGTTGCCTATGGACTCACTATGATGAACGTCTCGCAGATTATCCGCCATCCATCTATCTGGAGACTGCTAGGACGAATCCTAGTGAAGGGTGTCCTGCCATTTTTGCTAGGGTTAGGACTGATGCTAGCGGGCGGGATGACGGAGCTAGCGCTTGCTGATCAAACGAGCCCAGCGATCGCCACCTTAAAACTATACGATCGCTCCCTAGGTGCGAGTACCCAGTATATCGGAGCCTGTGAAGGAAATGTAGACTTTAACCTATCTGACCTAGAAGACCTAGGGCTCAACACCTATCGTATCTATGGGGGCATGTCTCGCTGGGAAACCGAGGACGATGATGGCATCTATGGCTATCCCTCCATTGCTCAGATTAAGGCTAACCCCGATGTGGTTAACTGGGATTGGTGGGATCGGGTGATGACCCAGCCAGAAGGCGGCAGCGACTATGCCTTTTCAGGTGATCCGGCCGAGCTGTGGCAAGGCAGCGCCAGCACGCTATTGTCAACCCTGAAAGAGGCCCATATTCGTCCGGTGCTCACCCTGCGCAATAGCGATCCAGGTTGGGATCCAGACTGGGCACTGCAACTCAATCCACCACGTACAGAAGCAGATTGGAATGAATGGTGGCAGCATGTGTTTGCTACGGTCTACTGGCTGAATGTGCGTCATGATTATCAGGTGGATGACTTTGAACTGCACAACGAGCCGGATAATCGCCAGCAGGGTTGGGGGGGCAATCAAGCCGATTATTTTGAGCTGGCTCGCGTAGGAGCCGATGCGATCGCCCATGTTTACCAAACCTATCTACCGGGACGAGACTTTCATATTCATGCACCGAAAACTATAGGACATAGTCTATGGCCCGCAGATACATTAGACGCCATTCCTACGTACTTTGATCAGGTCAATGTTCATAACTATGATTGGGATATTTCCGCCTATGTGCGTCAAGTACGCGGCTGGATGCAGGGAACCATCCATGAGCGATCGCCCCTGTGGCTGGGAGAATGGGGCACCTATACCGACGGCTACGATGATCTTTCCTTTTCCTTGAATCTGATCAAAAATATGATTCGCATGTCGCAACCGGGAGACACCTACGTCTACGGCAGCCACTTGTTTTCTCTGTACGACTGGGGGCGGGGAGACTTTGCCGGGTTAATTGATGCAGAAGGACATCGCCGCCTGAGCTACTATGCCTTGCGGATGGGTACTCGCGCCCTCCAGGGCGGGCGACCGGTGCTGTTAGCCGGGATCAGTGATGACGCGGTGATGGCGATCGCCACCCGAGACGACCAAAACCAAGTGAATCTGCTGCTGGTGAATGATCAGCCCCAAGCCCATACCCTCGCCGTCGATCTATCCGCCCTAGTTAGCGATGGCACGGGAACGCTTTGGGAGTTTAGCGAACGGGTGCAAGACGAAGCGATCGCCTCTCTCGCTGTCACCCAAGGAGAACTGCGCCTTACGTTGCCTGCCTACAGTAGCCAACTGGCCGTCATCCCAGCCGCACCGCTGCCCAATGCCGTTCTCAACTGAGGCACACTAGAGGCAGTCGGGCGATCTGGACGTGTTCATGCTCTGCTGTCCTCTTCTGTGGTGTGACGTATGCTCTACTTTTTGGTGATGTGGGCTCTGCTGTTGCTGCTGTGTTTACCCATTGGTCTGGGGTTAGCGCATCGGGCCGGCGTTCGTCTTGCCTGCGTACCCGAGGATGTACCCCATCCCCATCGGTTAATGTGCCCTTTTCAACCCGAGGCGGTATTGATCACTTGGCTGGGGGTATTGGGAGTGGCGATCGCTCTCTTTTCCATTAGCCTATGGGTGCCCCTGTCGCCCCTAGTCGGTTTAGCGGTGGGAGGCGGTCTAGCGGCGATCGCCCTCAGACAAACCTCCGTACGCCATGACCTACAAACTCTCAGGCAAGCCATCGGCTGGAGGCAAGGTCTAGGGATGGGAGCCCTGGCCCTCCTCGCCGCCGCCGCCACCGTGCAGCCCGTCACCTGGATTGATACAGGCCTATATCACTACGGCACCATTCGCTGGCTGGCCGACTACGGCACCGTCGTCGGTGTAGCCCTAATCCACGATCGCTTTGGCTTTGCCTCGTCTTGGTTTGCCCTAGCAGCCCCCTTCAACCCCGTGATCCTGGATGGACGGGGAACAGCGATCGCCAATGGATTTTTGCTGTGGCTGCTGCTGCTGCAGGGCTGGGCAGCTCTAACGCGGATTGTGTCTTCAAAAGCAACCATTCCAGACTGGTTTGGAGCCAGTAGCTTAGGACTGCTGATTGCCCTATTCTTTGGCTCGTCTCTGATGATGGAGATTGTCGTATCGCCATCTCCTGATATCCCCATCATCCTGCTGGCCATTCTTCTATCGAGCTTCCTGCTAATCAGCGACGAACAGAATCCCATGACCGCTGATGGCCTAGCCTTTGTCATTCTTGGCCTAGGTGCCGTGGCCGTCACAGTCAAGCTCAGCGGATTACCCTTGCTAGCCATCGGCGGCCTGTTTTTTGTAGGACGCCACTACCAAAAACCGCGATCGCTCCTGGTAGGACTAGGGCTAGTCACCATCATTCTGTTACCGATGACGATCTTTGGCTGGCTGACCTCCGGCTGCCCTCTCTATCCCTCCTCCGTCATGTGTCTCGACTTGCCCTGGAGCCTCCCCCAAGATGCTGGCGAAGAAGCCCGCGCCCAGATCCATGGCTGGCAGCTTTGGTTTGGTTCACCCCCCGAAGGTACACCTTGGCTGCCCTGGGTGTTTCGGGAATGGATTTCCCTCGGCATCACCAATAAGCTGCTCCTTGGCTTAGGTCTTCTATCAACGGTGGCGACCATGTTACTGCTCCATCGCTGGTGGCGATCGCCCTACCGCGCCGTCATCCGTGGGCCCATCTGGGTGAGTGCTTTAGGACTATTGGGCAGCGCCTTCACCCTCATCTTGTCGCCCCTGATTCGCTTTGGTCTGGGCTACCTCATTCTGATTCCAGCCATGGCGATCGCTTGGCTCGGCCACGCCTGGATTGAACCCCGCTGGCAGCGCCTCCCCCGACCAGGACTACAGCTAGGCAAACAATGGCCATGGATATCTGTGGGGTTAGTGGCAGCGATCGCAGCGGTGACCACCGTCCGTGGCTACCCAAACCTACTCCTACCGCCCCTTCTCCCCTCCGCAAGGGTGACCACGGCACAAATGCAGGATATATCCTATGTTCATCCCATTGATGTAGGCGTTGATCTGTGCTGGGATGCCCCCAACCCCTGCGCCCTTGGGCCACTAGAATGGGAAGTGCGGTTACGCCAGCCCAATCGCGGTCTAGCAGGCGGTTTTGAGCGCGTCCTCCCCAACGAATGATGGATGTTCTAAGATAGGCGGAGGGTTGTGGTATGAGATGTTCTCGTGGCTCAACCCTCCCATACCCTATCGGATTCAGAAACTGCCCTATGACTGTCATGTCTACTCTAAAAAAGCCGTTGCTAGCGATCGCCCTTGTTGCTAGCGTTGCTGTCGTTGGCTGTGCCAATCAAGCCAGTGCTCCATCTGGCGAGGGACAACCAGCCGATAGCGCTGTTGATAGCGCTGTTGAACCAGAATCCGACAATGGTGCAGCTCATGCGATGACCTTGGGCCCCAAAGATAGAACCTTCGATCTGCGGTTTATTGACGGCATGATTCCTCACCATCGGGGAGCCATGGTGATGGCACGGGAGGCCTTAGAAAAGTCTGAACGTCCTGAAATTCAAGCCCTAGCTCAGAACATTTTGGATACCCAGCGGCAAGAAATGCGTCAGCTTCGTAGCTGGCGCGAACGATGGTATGCCGATGCGGACGAGGAAGCCGTGATGTGGCACGAAGAAATGGGCCACGATATGGCGATGACGAAACAGATGGAACGTTCCATGATGATGGTCGCCGATCTGGGTGAAGCGGATGATGAGTTTGATCTACGGTTCCTAGACGCGATGATTCCTCACCATGAGGGAGCGTTGGTGATGGCGCAAGAGGCCTTGGAAAAGAGCAATCGCCCTCGCGTGCAGGAGATGGCGCAGGAAATTCTCACGACTCAGCAAGCAGAAATTGATCAGATGGAGCAGTGGCGGCAAGAGTGGTACGGCGGCTCATAATCTAACTCAATGAATAGGGCGGGCCATGGCCCGCCCTATTTCGTTCTAACCTTCTTTCAAATTCATGGAACAAGTCTGAACACGAGCTGTTGCCCAAAACCTACAGCTTGCGCTGATAGTCTTCCAGTAAGTCCACTAAGCGGCTTTGAATGCGGGTTGGTACTAGGTCAGATAACGGCACCTGCCGCTGTTCTCCTAGGGTGATCATAGTACTCGCCAAAATCTGTTCAACAGCCGATGAATCGATTGGATCTGATTCGAGTAATGGATAAAGTTGTTCAGATAGGGTTGTATGTAACTTAGCATCTCGTAAATACAGATGCCACTTAGCTACATCGATATAGATCTGTTCTCCAATTTCTGCTGCTAGTTTTTCAATGGCTTCATTAGAGATTGGGTGGGTCATGGGGTGACCTCCGTAAAGAATGGGACTATAGAATCAGCAAGACTAATGGGATAGGAGTACTACTTCTTTGCAAAACCCTTCCCGCTTGTTGCTTCAGTTGAGACTGAGTAATCAGCGATCGCAAAAATGTATAGCCCATGGATCACTAATACGGTCAGCCAACCTCCGGTTAGCCAAACAGTCCAGCCCCAGTCTTGAAACTGGAGCGTGCGCACAAACCAAACACCCGAATTGCTCGCTGCAAAAAGGGCCACATGGGTGGCAAAGTTCATGCGATCATCCAGCTTACGAAAGGCAGGATCCGCGCGATCGGGTTGTCGGGGCCAACGAGGAGGCATAGGGATTACTCAATCAGTAGCAAAGAACAAGTAGACTAGCGAAAGCTGGCCTATGTCTCCTATTCTGACATTCTCCGCACCTTACGAACGCAGATTTTGGATTGAATTCTCGGGCGATCGCCCTAACCATGACGCTCTCTTGATTGGGAATGACCTATGCCCTACCCTGATCCGACCAACCCCCACCCGATGCCTGGCTTCCCTCAGGTGTGTTTCATCAAAAATACGGTTTCCAATCCCCACATCATCATTGGTGACTATACCTATTACGACGACCCGGAAGACTCCGAAAACTTTGAGCGGCGAGTGCTCTACCACTATCCCTTCATGGGCGACAAGCTGATCATGGGTAAATTTTGTGCGATCGCCCGTGGGGTAACCTTCATCATGAATGGCGCAAACCATAGCATGGCAGGCTTTTCCACCTATCCGTTTGGAATTTTTGGTCAAGGCTGGGAGCGGGTAGTTCCCACGGCAGAGGAGAGCTACAAGGGCGACACGGTGGTGGGCAACGATGTATGGCTAGGCTATGATGCAACGGTGATGCCGGGGGTGTCGATAGGTCATGGAGCGATCGTGGCAGCCAAGGCGGTGGTGACGCGGGATGTGCCACCCTATGCGATCGTGGGGGGAAATCCGTCCAGGGTGATCCATCTACGGTTTCCAGAGGAGGTGATTGAGGCGCTGCTGGAGATAGCCTGGTGGGATTGGGAGTTAGATAAGATCACCCGCAATCTTGAATATATTGTCGGTGCCGATCTGGAAGCATTGCGATCGCGTCCGTGAGAGCTAGGAAGGGAAGAGCAGACTTTATTATTGATGGTTGCCAGTCTAGTCAGCACGCATGGTTTATGTAGTAAACCTAACGCTCTTCAATGACTCTGGCGGTAGATAGAATAGAGTAAAAGGGCTGGAACCTAGTGAGAAGCGATGATAGCACCCCGTATAGCCAAGGCGACA
>NZ_JACSWB010000149.1 GCF_016888135.1 Leptolyngbya sp. CCY15150 | reverse complement strand
GTCCACACCAGACCCGGAACGAAGAAGTAGTTGGAAAAGATCGTGAGCCAGCCGCCCGCCCGCGCCTCCGGGTTAAGGAGGTGCGGCAGGGTAAAGACAACGGCTGGCACGATCGCCAGAAAAACGCGGTTGCTCCAGATAAGGCTCGCACCCTGCACGATGTATCCGCGAAAGAAAAGCTCCTCCGTTGTCGTCTGGATCGCGGTGAGCACCAGCGCCAGCGGCACAAAAAGTGCAAATGTTATGAGGCCGGAGTTGAAGGAGAAGGTATCCGGGTAGAACAGATACTGCCCCAGCCCACCGATCAGGCCGTACGGCACAAACCACGCCACGAATCCATGACCGACCCGATGCCAGTCTATCCGCTTCCGCGCTGTGACGAGCGTCCGGGGGTGGCGGCGGTGGACGAGGGAGACAGCGATCAGGACGCCCGCGAAGAAGCACAGGAAACTCGCCATGACAAACAGGTAGTATTCCACAAGCCCCAGATCCGAAGGGTCTGCCTGTCCGCCGAGCGCGAACGCGACGAGTACGCTGGCACCACTACCGACGATCAGCCACGCAAAGAGGATGATCATCAGCCCCAGAACATACCGCCACCCCC
>NZ_JACSWB010000148.1 GCF_016888135.1 Leptolyngbya sp. CCY15150 | reverse complement strand
GGGAGCATCCCACTTTTGCAAAAACAGTGCCAAGGGGGAGAATAGAAGGGTAGCCCTAGGGATCACTCGCTATGACACCTGAAGACCAAGAGCGCTTAGAAGCTTGTACGGCAGAGATTGCTGCAATTTTATACCGCAATAGCAACCCAGAGAGCCTTGATAGCCTAGAAGATATTGAGCACACCGTTCGACAGCAGATGCTGGAGGAGGTCAGCCCTCGAATTGCCCTTTTTTT